>NZ_CP059568.1 GCF_014054985.1 Kingella oralis | reverse complement strand
TTTTGCTAAATACAGATCAATTAGCCGAGAAAATAGTGAAAATATGCACATCGCTTGTTCGCGTGGTGATGGGGAAGGGAAATGTGCTACTACACGTGAAGAAATATATCAACCATTACGCTATGTATTGGATGAAAATTACAATGGGATTCCATCAGAAAGACGTGTAAGTGATCTGCCTAGTTATGCCAATTTAGAAGATGGAAGCCAACAACTCCAAAATATTACAATAACGCTGCCTTGGCAAGAAAAAGCTGGTTATGACATTACCCGTTTCATCGTTTGGGAAAATCTAAATGATATTGCTTATTTAGAGCCTGATAGAAGCAAAGCAGCCGCAATTAACCGTTATTTGTATAAAACATCATTTAATCATACTAATCAACCTAATAGTTTATTCCGCTCATCTGATATTTTGCACTGGGCGAATGGAAAATATAATTTGGGTAAAGAATACCCGAAACTTGGTGAGCTACCTTATCAGGTAATTAATAATGAATTAAAGGGAGATCAGGCATGGTATGAACATGCAGCATCCGCTATTCAAAACATAGATTACGCAGCAAAAAATGCAACTAATCACGTTGTTTTTGGAACAATAGATGGAATTAAAGGTTTAATTGAATTACCAGTAACTCTATATCAAAATAGGAAAAAAATAGCCGATGGTACGGAACGGCTGATTAGTGATCCCGAATACCAACAACAAACAATAAACGCTATTAGTGAGGGTGCCGAACATAAATGGCAACAAGCTAGTCGCGCTGTATCTAATTCATTTGATGCAGTACGTCAGGGTAATTATTCCGATGTACTGAATGATGCAAGTAATGTTATTGGGGAGGTGGCAGGTATTGGTGGAGCAGGAAAGGTAGCTGGTACAGCCAGTAAAAGTCTCAGCTCTACCGTACGCAATCTAGGCGGGAAAGCATTTAACGAAGTAGAAAACGCGGTATCAGCAAGTAAACGACTTGCTCGGGATGCTTCTGAACGGTGCTTTGGTTTAGCAAGTTGCCAGTTGGCTACAGCTACTCCTGAAGGCATCCATATTCCTAGGCAGCCTGAAAATCTACCTCGTCCGATAGAAAGTCGCGCACATAACAACGGTAGTTCAACAGGTGGCAAGGGTAGTACTTCTTCCAAGGGAAGTAGTGGTACTGATTCTTTGCAATCCAAAAGTGGATCAGCAAGTAAACATGTTGATGAAGCGGTTGGACAGGCAACAGGGAGAGCTGCTCAAGTAAGCACGGTGTATGAGCAGGCTGTTCGTAACCGTAGCGGTAGCTTGAATGCAGAATTAGCGCATTCTTCAAATAGCATTATAAGAGATGGCTCTCATTTAGATAAAAAAGGGAAATTAAAGCCAAACGTAACATATCAAGCTGGAGAGTTTGAATATTTATACCAAACTGATCATCTTGGACGCTTGAAGACATGGGATGCACAAGATCTTCAGTTAACTGAACGAGCTAAAAGACTTTATCACAATCCAAATACCCCTGGAAAACTCAAAGGTGATCATTCTGGGCACTTAGCAGGAGATAGATTTGGCGGTTCTCCAAAATTGGATAATTTGGTGTCTCAACTTCAGGGCGTGAATTTGAGTGATTATAAGATTCTTGAAAACGAATGGGCAGACGCGCTAATGAAAAATAAAAGGGTAACAGTAAATGTTGATGTTATATACAAAGGAAATAATTTAAGACCAGATTCATTTAAAGTTAGATATACGATTGACGGAAACTTTTTTATCAAGGAGATTGAAAATGTTAAATAATTCTATATTTGAAAAACAGTTAAACCAAATACAGATTGATCTGATTGAGTTAGCACTTGAATATGCAAAATACACTGTTGATACTGTGTATATTTATGGTTCAAATGAGCGTAATAGTGTGTTTTTTAATGCATTTTTTAAGGAAGGTGGCGTTATTACTGAGAAGCATAAATTAAAGGTTTTCGGTAGTAATTTCGCTCCAATTGAATTACAAATGAAATTTCTTGATTTGGGTATGGAGGACTTTAAAGATCTGTGTAAATTATTTGAAATTTATCAGGGTAAAACTTTAACACAATTAAAATTAGTATATGATGTAGTTAATAAAAAAGCGCATGCTAACTATTCTTACGATTCATTTTTATCTGATAAAATAATAGCCGATCATATTTTTAATCAATGGATTGAAAATGAAAGAAATATAAATAAAATAGATACATAATTTAAAGATTTAAATTTTAGTTTTTCAGACTGAGAAATTTAGATAAATCCCGATTCTGAACTTTCAATACATCTCTCTTATCATCATAACTCAGTCGGTAATCAGGCAAATCATTGCTGGCTACCAACTCTTTAATTGCCTGCCTAAAACGGCGCAGCGTTGCCATACTGCCCGATTTTCTATGCAGTATTTCCAGAGAAATATGCCATTCTTTTTGTTTTCCGCAATGTTTGGCACATAGTTCATAAATGCGTCTATCCAGCGGTTTACGCAGCCTGAAATAATCCGCCGATATGGTTTTAACCTGTTTCGCTTCTATGGAACGAAACAGCCAATCAGGCAGGGTTACTTCAATCGCAATAATCGGGCTGTTTTCGTCTGTTTCGTCTTTGTAAATAATATCTACCTTATCCAAAAGCCCAAAATTGCTTTCTAATCGGTAATTCCCTGTTTTTACGTTGGTTATAATTCTTGTGCCTGCTAACCTAAACAATGCTTCGCGGAGCAGTTGATAGTATCTCCCGCTGGTATTTCGGTTTGTAGAAACAAGAAAATCATAAGCCGTAAAACGCACAACACGGTTAATGGGTTCGTTGTTATTTTGAGCATTTATCAAAGCAGAAATGCAGTAAATCCAAACATCTTTATCGTAAATCGTGGCGCAACCAAATGAGCTTGGCATAATGGTAACTGTGTTTCCATTATGTTCGTAAAACCTATTCCGAGTATCGCCATTTTTCAGCGCAAAAATCGGATGCTCCATGCTGGCTAAATCATCTTTGAGCGAAGCATCAAATACATCAATTACAAAGAAATCGGCATTGGGATGGCGTTTGGGGGATAAATGGGATTGAACAACAGCCTTATTTGAGCTTTGCTGAAACTTGCTCTGTTGCTCGTTTTCAGGCTGCCTCTGTACGTTGCGGGGATTTTTTTTGGCAATCTCTGCCATGCGTGCCGCTAGAATATCTTGGGCACTTTGTTTAGAATGTGTCATGTGGTTGCCTAGGTCAGTAGGTTAATCATACGCCCCCTTGTTGATGTTCACGCATCGCTTGGGGGCACTTTTGTTGATGAAAAACCGCATTGTAATATCGTCATTTCAGGTACGCAAATTTATCGTCATTCTAGGTACAAAACTATCGGCATTTTAGGTACATGGCACGTCATTTCAGGTACATTTTCGGCATTTTGGCACGTCATTTCAGGTACACCAAACTCGTCATTTCAGGTACACAAGCCCATCTACGTTCCTTTATCCATGCGCCCTGCGCAAACCGTAACACGCGCGCGCGTTTTAACTTAATCTTTTTAACGCACGCGCACTCATGCGCATACCCGCGATGGAAATATTTTTAACCTCTGCTACCCCATTCACTCACAGCATAACCTCAATTCAATAACTCCAATGAGTGGGTGTTTTAGAGCATCCCTTTTCAGGCTGCCTTAACTATTACCTTAGCCCTACCGTTTAGGTCTGCAAAAAGCAGTAGGGCGAGCATAGACGACAATGGTAAAATTCGTGCTGCTCAACCATTTTTACTTTTCTCTAAACGCCAATTGCGTTTTTTTTTCTCTCTCTCTCTCTCAAATCCATTTATTCCGTCCATTTTGTTATCCCGCATCTCCCCTAAAATCGGTAAATCGCCGTAAAGGCACCTAGAAAGCCCGTATATGACATTTAATGTCATCCATCCTAGAACCCCACCTTGTACCAAACAAACAGCGTCTTAAACCATCTCTGTGCGCCAGAAATCGCTATTTAAAAAATAAACCGCCCCGAACACCAAACTTTTTGTTCGGGGCGGCGGTTTTTCAGTCAGCCGTTTTTTTCGTGTTTTTTTAAAAAATCTAACCCATCCCAAGCCATCCGATGGCTCGCCCAGCGTTCCAAAATAGTGGGTATTTCCTGATAATCCCAACCATTTTTCTCAATTTCGGGGTGTTTTCGGTAAGCATCCAGCAAGTCATCAATCTGAATGAAGTACGCTCCGTTTTCATCAAAATCGCCGAACCTATGCAAATTTTGGCACTCCCCAATCAACCAGTCGGCGAAAAATGGGTTATAGCCGTATTCCCCGAGCTGTGGGGTAGGGGTGGGATTTTTTGCTTCGGCTTTCTTTTCCTGTTGTCGCCATGTTGTAACCCAGTAGCTTACGATTGAGGCGGAAACTTTACGCCCCTGCTTTTGGGCTTCTGGTTGGAGAATTTCGGCGATTTGGTAAAACGGATAGCCCTTACTTCGGAGCATCAGAATTTTGTCTTTGAACGGCAAAATCCAGCCATTTTTGCGACTTGGGTAGGGTGGTGGAAGATTTTCCATTATTTTTCCTTGCCATATAGGTTTGCTAGGGGGAGTATAGGCGTGTCTAAATTCAACTATACCGAGCTAACTACGACTAGACAAGTCTATGAAATATATAAGAATTATCTAGCTATGGCAGGATAGCCTAATGGCGAAAAAGGTAAACCTTTTTGACGCGCCCAGCGCGTTATGATTGCCGCCGAAGGCAGCAAAGGAACAACAGAAAAAGAAAAACCGCCCACTCACAGAGTAGGCGGAGAACTTATATTTAGCGGATTAAGACTTCACAAACCCTGTGAAATCCGACCATTGTTCAATGCGGAACGCCCGAATATCACGGACTGAATCAGGAAACCACGGCAGCAGTTTCAGCGCAGAGATGGCAGAAAACAGATTAGCCATATTCTCATCTTGGCAGGTGTACAAACTGCCCTGCACACGCTCAAAACCGAATTTGCGTAGAGTAGCGCCAATATCCGCATAGGCTTGTGAAACGCCTTTCGGGTGTTTTTCAGCGGTATCAGCAACCACCAAATCAAAAGAAATTGCGTACATTATGCAGCTTTCGGGTCTTGGACAATATGGGAAAGTTTGTATTGCGTGTGTTCTCCGCTTTCAGGCAGCTCAATATTTACGAGCCAATCGCCATCAGGAAGTTGTTTAGCAGGTGTGCCGACAATGTACTTTACGCCGTAATCGCCGAAAGTACGGATAGAGCCTGTTGGGATAGTGTTTACTGTTGGTTGCATAGTCAGCTCTCCCCATTTGAATAAATAATTTTGCAATTATATCATTTAGTTATCAGGTAACCCAAGAAGGTTGTGATTTTGTTGGTTGCGCATACTTGTCTCTAAATAAAATATGGCGCATTCGTGTCTCAAATTGGCGCATTTCAGTCAAATATTGACTCAATTTTGTCCCATTTTTAACTATTTCTTGTCTAGTTTTGTCCGTTATTGTCCGTTTTTAACCAAAGTCTTGACCTAAATTTCATCCGTTTTATTCCGTTTCCTTGTTGTTACGCAATATTTAGCCTAGACGCAGGATAGGCGGTCGCCGACAGAACAGTACCGTTAGAGGTGTTTTTGGCACCTGTTGCCTATCCTGCGTCTAGGTTAAAACTGAAGTTGTTTTGCTTAAAGCACCATTGCCGAAACAGAATAGAATTCTGTTTCGGCAATGGGTTAATCCGCGCTTTTTTTAAAGAACTGCCACCATTTGCGCTGCTGGGTCGCTTCGGTAGCTTGATGCTCTTTGTATTCTAAAAGCAACATGGCTTGTTTTAGGCTACCTAAATGGTCTTTGAGGGCGGCATTTTCGGCTTCCAATGCGGCTAAACGAATGCGCATTTCTGCGACATCAGGAGAGATATGTGGGGCGACATCCTGCGTCATGTGCGCATTTTTGTCCGCGTCATTTGGCGCGTTTAAAAGTGAGCCATAAACTCGTATGAGCTCTGATGTGTCTAGCTTCTTGCCATTGTCGCATTTGCTTAACTTGCCTGCGGCAATGTCGCGTTGAATGGTGCGACGGCTTTTGCCCACCAGTCGCGCGGCTTCGCTAACGGATACAATTGCCATGCTTTTTTTTCCTGTTTCATCAATTGTTTACTTTTTATTTGCTGTTTGATGGGGTGTTTAAAACGTCCAGCTTACATTAAAGCCATACACTTTTTGCGCGGTGGTAAAGTATTTGGGTTTGTGGACGGGTTTGGCAGCAAAAACATCGTAGCTTAATCCTTTCTGAAACTGTCCGCGTACGCCAATCGCAGCACCAATCAGGCTTTGTCCAAGGAGGTATTGGGCGGATGCGCCCGATACGTGTCCTGCATCGAGAGCGGCATAGATTTGGTGTCCTGCACGGTATTGCCATGCCAGTTCATTGCGCCAATACCAACCGCGTTCGGCAGATAGACTCATCTCACCATCAAATCCGCGTACGGTGTAGCGTCCGCCAATGGCGAGGCGGTCTAATGGGGTTAAGGGGGTTTTATTCCATTGTCCGTGCCAACGGCTGTCTAACGTCCATTTGCCTTGTTTGCCCATAGGCAGGTTCAATCCGATATCCGCCGTCCAAATCTTCATACGGGAAGTACCTTCGTTAAACACCTCTTCGGGGGCGGGCAGTGCGTCTTGCATCCCTGTGCCACGTTTGTAGTGGATTTGTGCGTCCAGTGTGGCTTTGCCCCAATATTCCTTATGGCTTAATGATGCTGCCCAGCCTGCGGTTTTACGGTGTTGCACTTCAATTTCGGCATCATCTATATAGCTGCTGTTCTCTCGTTGCCAGAGCTTAAAGCCCACATGGGTTTTACGTTTGGCATCACGGTACAGTAAGCGCGATACGCCCAAATCACTGCTGCGGCTTTTGCCGTTGTAATCATAGACGGTGTAATTGCCTGCTACGGCTTGATGATAGCGGTAGTTTTGGTGGTTAAACGACCATAACCAGTTACCAAAGGGGACGGAATAATGCAAAGCGAAGTTCTGGCTCGCGCCTTTCTCGCGGCGTTCATCTGTTCCTTTTTGGCTGGGTACATGACCCAATGCACGACCATAGGAGATATAGAATAAATCGCTTAATCCCAATGGATTATCGGCAGAAAAGGTTACATTACCTTGATAGCGTCCTGTGCTTTTGCTGCCCGAATCATCCGCCGATAGGGTTAAACGAAAAGGAACGGTGCGCTGTTGCCACGATACGACGATATCGCTTTCGCCTAATTGTTCGGTGGGCACAATTTGAATATCGGTTTGTGCAGTAGGGACACGTTTTAAATTCTCTAAACCTTGTTCAATCTTGCGTAAATTCAATAATTCGCCTGCACGAATAGGAAATTCATTGTGAAAGGCGGTAATGCGTTCGGTGTGCTCTTGCGCATCTTTTTGTTCAAAACGAACCGAACGCACTTTGCCGGGTAAGACGGCTAAAACCAATGTGCCTTCGCTTAGGTTCTGCGGGGCGGCGAGGATGCGGGTGGTGGTGTAGCCGCGACCAATCACGTCATTTTGCATGGTAACCATTAACTGATTGATGTGCTGCTCGCCCCAACAATTACCTGCGACAAAGCCAACTTGGCGCAGTGCGCGGCGTAAAGCGGGCTGAAAATGGGCAATGTCAGCAGATGAAACCGTGTCATTGACCCCTGTTAAGTGAACAGACTGGATGGCGAAACATTGTGCTTGGTTGGCATCAGCAGATGCGGTTGATTTGGTATTGGAAATAGATGGGTTGGGTAAAGGAATGGACGGGTTCTCAATCCGTCCATCAGGTTGCGGCATACGTTGTTGTTGCCAAAACTGATCGCGTTGTTGCTGTTGTTGGATAAGCTGCTCGTTGGGGGTTTGCGCTAAGGTGGTTGTGGGCAACGATAGGGAAACGGTGCATAGCAGGGCAGATAAAGTGCAATGGGTTTGGATTTTGCGGGGCATAGCGAGCAATCGGATAAGGTTCATTTGTTAAAACAAGTAAGGTTAGCGGTTGTGGTATAAATCCGTCAATTATTCCCTGTGAAATTTGAATAAAGCTGTTATTTCTGTGGTATTTAGTGTGGTTGTGTTACACTTTTAGCTTATTTTATCTTTACTCAACTTGTATCCATTTTTACTTTTATAGCAGGTTTCTTAATGCCATCTACTACTGTCAAAAAACACAAACAACGCTCACAACGTTTTGCTTTGCGTCCCCTAGCCGTTTCGTTGCTAGGGATTTTAACGTCGGCATCGGTGTGGGCAGATGGCATTGTGGCAGACCCGAATGCGCCAAGAGGACAACAGCCCACAGTGTTGCAGAGCAACAATGGTTTGCCTGTGGTCAATATCCAAACGCCTACGCGCGCGGGGGTTTCGGTCAATCAGTATCGACAGTTTGATGTAGGTGAAAAAGGGGCGGTGCTCAATAACAGCCACCGAAATGTGCAAACCCAGTTAGGCGGTTGGATTCAGGGTAATCCTTGGTTGGCGCGTGGTGAAGCACGGGTGATTGTGAATCAGGTCAATAGTGCTGACCCCAGCCGTTTGAATGGTTATGTGGAGATTGGTGGGCGACGCGCGGATTTGGTGATTGCCAACTCTGCGGGGATTAACGTCAATGGTGGCGGCTTTATCAATGCCAACCAAGTAACGCTGGGGGTGGGTAATGCGGCTATTCAAGATGGGCAGTATGCGGGCATTGTGGGTGGTTCGGGCAGCCTGAATATTGCGGCGGGTGGTTTAGATGCTTCGCGCAGTGATTACACCAACCTGATTGCTAACGCCGTAAACGTGAACGGAGGCATTTGGGCAAACCGTCTGAGTGTTCAGGCAGGTGGTTCGTCTGCCGATACAGCAGCACAGCCTAATACTTTTGCCATTGATACGGGCGCATTAGGCGGGATGTATGCGGGCACCATTCATCTGATGGTGAATGGTGCGGAGCAAAACAGCATTCGCAATGCGGGGCAAATCTTTGCCCGTGCGGGTGAGGTTCGTCTTGATGCGGCGGGCAATGTGGTTAATAGTGGCAGCATGGTGGCAACTGGGGAAGCAGGTTCGGCAAACCTATCGGCGGTACGCATTCAATCGCAACATTTAGACAACAGTGGCAGCATTGCCGCCAACCAACTGGCACTCAATCAAACCCGCATCACCAACAGCGGGCATTTATTAAGCGCGGGTGAGGCACAAATCCAAACCGGTGCGCTACATAACAGCGGGCAGATCAGCGGTGCGCGATTAGCCGTTGATACGCCTTTTTTACATAACAGCGGGACGCTGCAACAAACAGGTTTGCAAGGATTAGCCCTACATAGCGCACAGCTCACCAACAGCGGCAAAATCGGCTATCCCGAACCGGAATCATCAGATGCCACGGGCAATTCAGGCGGGCAAAACGGCAATGCGCAGATTTCGCCCGCGCCCAGTACGGCACAAGGTGGCGGCAGCGTTGCTACCCATGCTACTACGCCCATTGCGTTAGCCGAAGGCAAAATCAATGTTCAGCGACTGGACAATACGGGCAATATCACCGCCAACGGCGGCATAGACCTAAGCAATACCGCCCAACTGAGCAATCAGGGGCAGTTGCATCTCAAACAACTGACGGCAACAGGCGAAACGCTCAACAATGCCGGCGGCAAAATCAGCGCACAAAATGCTGCTGTTTCGGTAGCCCAATTCCACAACCGGCAAGGGCAACTGGCGGCGGAGCAGATACGGGTTGATAGCCAACGCTTAGACAATACGCACGGCAGCCTTGATGCGCAGGCATTACAGCTTTCTGCCCATACGCTAGACAACAGCAACGGCGCGATTCGCAGCGACAAAAATACCCAACTTGCCCTTTCAGGCAGCCTGAAAAACCAACAGGGGCAAATCAGCTCAGCGGGAGCGGTGTCGATTCAAGGACAAGCTACCGCATCTCCTACGCTCAATAATGACCAAGGCAGCATCTTGGCAGGTGAGCAACTCTCTATCCAAGCACAATCCCTAACGGGCAAAGGCGAAATCGCATCAGGCAAAGATGCCGAGATTGCCGTACGCAATGACTTCACCACGGAAAATAATCTTACTGCGGGGCGCAAATTAACGCTGCGTACCGAAGGCAATTTAACCAACCGCCATCAATTACACGCAGATGAGGCGGTTGTGGTTGCTGCCCGCCAAATAGATAACCAAGCAAGCGGGGTGATTCAATCAGGGCAATCCACCCAGCTGAGCGCGGACAACATTACCAACCGTGGGCTAATTAACAGCAACGGCTTAACCCATCTGAGCAGCCTGAACACCCTAACCAACACCGGAACAGGGCGGATTTATGGCGACCATGTTGCGCTGTCGGCGCAAGATGTGGTGAACCGTGAAGAGACGGTAAACGGAGAGACCAAGGCGGGTGTGATTGCGGCGCGGCAGCGGTTGGATATTGGGGCGAAGACAGTTACCAACCAAGAAGATGCCCTATTATTTAGTGATGGCGGCTTATTTGTTGGCAGACAACTGAATGAGCGACATCAAGCAGAGGGTACGGCAGAGCGTGTTCACAATGGCAGTGCCACCATAGAATCCATCGGCGATATGGTGATTGATGCCAAAAATCTAGCCAATCGCAATAACCATTTTAGCATCCGTCATGTACCCATCAATGATCCAACTGCCGACATCCAACCATTTCAAGTTGGTGCAGTAGAAAAGCATCACGAAATTGCAGCTAAAGGAGATCCACAACGCTTACCCTTCTCGCGTTTTAAGGTGGTTGGATTCAGTAGGGCAACAAAATTGGTTGACAAGGCTGCCAACGAATATAGCGATGCAGATTATGAGTTGGGCAGAACGCCCATACCTGATAGCAAGATGGACTATTCGCCCAATAGCAAGCTATGGCGTTATTTCGGCATAGAACCGCCCAAAGGCGAACCCAAAATTCCCAGTGTGGAAAAAGCCGAGAAACCCGCTGCCTTACCGGAAGGGACATGCGACAGTGCGCATGCTTCCTATAACGCTGCTGCCTGCCAATCCTATCAGCAAGCATGGCAGAAATACGAAACAGATAAAGCGGAAATTGAAGCGTATACGCAATGGGAAGAGCAAAACGCCGCACTTTTTAATGCGTTGAACGATAAAGTAGCTGCCTATAACAGCCAATTTCACCGAGAAATCAAAGACTACACAGATTTTGTTTTTGAGCGTCGTCGATACCGCGATCAAATCGCCAGCTCTAAACCCGGCAACATTCGCGTGGGTGGTAACGCTCAATTCACAGGAGCAATGACCAACGATCAAAGCAATATTTTGATTGGTAAACAATTATTTGGTGGTTTGGAGCGCATTCACAATGTTTCAATGCCTGCATTTGAATACGTTAAAGACAATGGTACACGGCAATATACCTATACACGTTGGCGTGGTGGTTTCAAACGTTACCATACAAGAGAATGGGGCAATAAAGACCCTTATAACCCACCTGCTGAACGCCATCAAATTAACCTAAATGTTTCTGATGTACAGGAAAACGTTTCGGTAACACCCAACAAACCGACTGACCTTTATGGCTCAGGAGGCGGCCAAGTGTCGCCAATAAATGTGCCTAATGCACGAAGCGACCAAAACCAAAATCGCATTCAACTGCCCAACAGCAGCCTCTACAGCACCCAACCGAACCACCCCGACTACCTCATAGAAACCGACCCCGCTTTTACAAACTACCGCCGCTGGCTCGGCAGTGATTACCTGTTGGCCGCTTTTGACCCGGTGAACAAGCACAAACGGCTGGGCGACGGTTACTACGAGCAAAAACTGGTCAATGAACAAATCGCCCGTTTAACAGGCTATCGCCGTTTGGACGGTTACGATAACGACGAAGCCCAGTTGAAAGCCCTGATGGATGCGGGCATTACCTTTGCCCGCAGCCAACAACTGGTGCCCGGTGTCGCACTCAGTGCCGCACAAGTGGCGCAGCTAACCAGCGATATAGTTTGGTTGGAGAACCAAACCGTTACCCTTAAAGACGGCAGCCAACAAACCGTATTGGTGCCCAAAGTGTATGTGGTGGCGCGTAAAGGGGATTTGAACAGCACAGGTAGCCTGATTAGTGCCAATGTGTTGCAACTGAATGCCGATGAGATTCGCAATGGTGGCACCATTGCGGGACGCAAAGTGGTGGATTTGCGTGCGCAAAATATTGAGCACAGTGGGCAAATTCGCGGTGAAAAAGTATGGGTAGAGGCGCAAAACCAAATCAATCTGCAAGGCGGCGACATTGCCGCCGGCAAGTTGCTGAGTTTGACTGCCGACCAAATCAATGCGAGCAGCACCACTGCGACATCAGGCGACAAACAAAACGGCAACACCGTGGTTGATCGGGTTGCCCGCTTGTCGGTAGGCGAGGATGGCAGCGAAGGCGGCATACTCAGCATTCAATCTAAGCATGACACCCATCTGAATGGCGCAGTCGTGCGCAATACCAGCCAAGGCGGTAAAACCCAAATTGTCTCTGAACACGGCAATGTGGATTTGGGTACGGTGGCGACAGAACGCCATGAAAGCTATGGCAGGCTCAGCGATAAAAACCACCGCCATGTTCATCAAACCGCCGAAGTGGGCACCGATATTCAAAGCCAAGGCGATTTGTTGGTGAAAGCGGGCAATGACATCAAAATCCGCCAAGGCAATTTAGACAGTGAAAAAGGACTCACTGCGCTGCAAGCAGGACACAACATCCAAATCAGCGAAGGACGCAGTACGCTGGATTTTGATGAATCCGTGTACACGCAATCCAAAGGGGTTCTGTCTAAACGCAGCAGCCTAGATACCTACCAACGGCAACATGATGAAGCACAGGGCAGCAGTGTAACGGGCAAAACCGTGTACATGAATGGCGACAATATTCGCGCGGTGGGCAGCAGCATTGTTTCCGATGAATTAACCGTATTGGACGCACGCAAGGATATTGATGTTCAGGCTGCCACCAGCCGCTATCACGATATTGAAACCAGTGAGCGTAAAAAATCAGGCTTTGCCGTGTCTGTTTCGCATGCCAAGCTGAATGTTGGCTACAACAAAAGCCGTAGCAATGTCGGGCATGATGCCGATTTGCAGGTAGCCGAAGCAGCACAAATCGGCAGCCTGAAAGGGCATACCGTTTTGACCGCAGGCAATCATGTTCAGGTAACAGGCTCTAATTTGTTGGCAGGTAAGGACATAGACATCCAAGCCAAAACGGTTGATATCGATGCCGCGTCCTTATTGCAACAAGAAAACCTAACCCAAAGCAGCAAAAGCAGCGGCTTTAACGTAGGCATCAACCTCAAACCGGGCGAAGTGCGTCAATTCAGCCGCTATTGGGACGGCATCAAAGCCACACGCAAACGGCAAGGCACGGTTCGTGATAAAGCCCATACCTGGGAGAAAAACCATCTGGCCGGGGCATTGGAACCGTTAACACCGTCTAGTGGTCTTTCCATTACCCGCAATACCAGCAGCCACAGCATCAATGAAACCCGCACCGAAGCCACAGGCAGCAAGGTACAAGCGGGTGGTGTGGTGCGCATCAACGCCACCGATGGCGACATCAACATCAAAGGCTCAAACGTCTTTGGCAAAGGAGGGTTGCAACTTCAAGCAGCCAATGGCGAGATTCATAACCTTGCCGCGCAAGAGAAAAGCGATGTCGAATCCTCCGGTTTCAACAGAACATCAGGCTTAATGGGCGGCGGCAGCATTGCAAGCCGCTTTATCGGCAGCAAAACCGAAACCACCCACGAGCACAACCGCAGCATTCAGGAAGTCGCCAGCACCATTGGCGATGGCAGCCCCTTAGGCAGCGTTTTTGAAGCGCAAGGCTACACCCAAATCGGCAGCAACCTGCTATCAGGTGGTCATGTTGATATTTATGCCAAGAACATTCAAATCAAAGCGGGCGAAGCCACACAGAGCAATAACCGCCACTACAACTTTACTCAAAAAGGTATCACCGTTGGGGTCAATGCCCCCATCACCCAAGCCATAGACAGCGCACAAAGTGCCGTTCGTTCACTGGAACAAGCCGAACAAAGCGGCAAACAACGCACCCAAGCCATGGCGGTTGCCAACGCAGGGATGCAAGCCTATCAAGCCAGCCAAGCCATCAACAAAATAGGCAGCGGTAGTAAAGGTGGCGGCAAGGGTGGAAGCAATGGCGTTTCCATCAGCGTAACCTATGGCGAACAACGCAATCAATCCCACAGCGAAATCCAAGACCAACAAGCCAATGCTTCGCGCATTCTGGCAGAGGGACAAGTACGCCTACACGCCACAGGTGCAGGCAAAGATTCCAACATCAAAATTGAAGGCTCGGATGTACTGGGCAAACAAGGCACCTTCCTGTTTGCCGATAACCAAATAGACCTACTGGCAGCCGAGCAACATCACAGCGAACATCACCGCAACAAAAACGAAGGCTGGAATGCAGGCGTAGCCGTTTCCGCCGACAAAGGCGCATCACTGGGCTTTACCGCAGGCGGCAACCTAGGCAAGGGTCATGCCGATGGCGAACAAACCACCTACCGCCACAGCCATGTCGGCAGCGCAGGTAGCCCCACCGTTATCGTGAGCGGTGGCGATACCAACATCAAAGGCGCACAAGTAACAGGTAAAGGCATCACCGTACGCGCCGCCAACCTCAACATAGAAAGCCTACAAGACACCGCCGACTACCGCAGCCGCCAACAAAACATCAGCGCCCAAGTAACCGTAGGCTATGGCGCATCCGCCTCAGGCGATTACAGCCAAAGCAAAATCAACGCCGAACACCGCAGCGTCAGAGAACAAAGCGGATTGTTTGCAGGCGAGGATGGCTTTGATGTGCAAGTAGGCGGGCACACCCAGCTCACCGGCGGCATCATCACCTCCGCCCAAAGCGCAGAAGCACAAGGCAAAAACCGCTTCCAAAGCGGCAGTATCAGCCAAACCGACTTACACAACATCAGCAAATACGACGGCAGCAGCATCGGCTTCGGTGCCAGCGTTGCCCTCAGTGGCGAAACGCTGGGTCAAGGCACACAAAACAACAGCAAACTCACCACCGTTGCCGACAAAAACAGCCAAGGGTTTAACGGCGTAGGCTACGGGCGCGACAGCGACCACCAAGAGAGCACCACAAAAAGCGGCATAGGAACCCGCAACATCATCCTCACCGATGAGGCAGGACAGCTTGCTAAAACAGGCTACGGCACCGATAAAGCCATCCAACTGGCGTACACCGACATCCGCACCGAGGATGCCGGCCAACAATCAGGCAGCCTGAAAAACCGATTTGACGCGGACAAAGTGCAAAGTGAGTTGGATTTACAGCGCGAAGTGTCGCAGCAATTTAGCCACAACGCAGACATCGTTCGCGCAGAGTTCAACAAAGACCTAGACGCGCTAAACGAAAAAATTAAAACCGAGAAAGACCCAGAGAAACAAAAAGAATACGAACAACAACGCGACAAACTACAACAACGCCAAGTCTTCTTTAATATGGTCGTTGCTGCCCTAAGCGCGCCCACCGACAGTGCAGCAGGTATTGCCGCCGCCACTGCTGCACCCGCCATTTCCTACGGCATTGGGCAAGAGTTCAAAAATAACAAACTTAAAAACGAGAAAGACGGGGGCAATCGACCAACAGAAGGCAGTGCTACCCACATTGCCAGCCACATGGCACTGGGCGCAGTGGTTTCAGCCCTAGGCGGCAATGACGCAGTCAGTGGCGCATTAGCCGCAGGAGGCGCAGAAGCATTAGTGCCCCTATTCTCCAAAGCCATGTATGGCACCACAGACCCCGAGAAGCTGACGGCAGCGGACAAACAGAACCTGTCCAATATGGCACGGCTGTTTGGCGCGGCTGTGGGAGCGGCAACGAGCAATGGCACGGCAAATGGCTATGCGGATGTGGCGCAAGGACTTGGGAACGCACAGAATGCTATTAATAACAACTATTTAACACAAAGCCAAACTGTCTCTTTTGAAAAAGAACTGGCTGCTTGCCAAAAAAATGACATAGCTTGTGCAGAGCAAAT